>NZ_JACVZN010000200.1:0-209 GCF_017151895.1 Staphylococcus sp. EG-SA-15
TAATGAGACGTTTGATAAACGCATATGCTGAATGATTATCTCGTTGCTTACGCAACCAAATATCTAATGTATGTCCCTCTGTATCAATGGCACGATATAAATAGCTCCATTTTCCTTTTATTTTGATATACGTCTCATCAATACGCCATTTGTAATAAGCTTTTTTATGCTTTTTCTTCCAAATTTGATATAAAATTGGGGCATATTCT
>NZ_JACVZN010000201.1:0-209 GCF_017151895.1 Staphylococcus sp. EG-SA-15
TAATGAGACGTTTGATAAACGCATATGCTGAATGATTATCTCGTTGCTTACGCAACCAAATATCTAATGTATGTCCCTCTGCATCAATGGCACGATATAAATAGCTCCATTTTCCTTTTATTTTGATATACGTCTCATCAATACGCCATTTGTAATAAGCTTTTTTATGCTTTTTCTTCCAAATTTGATATAAAATTGGGGCATATTCT
>NZ_JACVZN010000202.1:0-205 GCF_017151895.1 Staphylococcus sp. EG-SA-15
GATATTTGGTTGCGTAAGCAACGAGATAATCATTCAGCATATGCGTTTATCAAACGTCTCATTAAACAATTTGGTAAACCTCAAAAGGTAGTTACAGATCAGGCACCTTCAACGAAGGTAGCAATGGTTAAAGTAATTAAAGCTTTTAAACTTAAACCTGACTGCCATTGTACATCGAAATATCTGAATAACCTCATTGAGCAAG
>NZ_JACVZN010000203.1:0-205 GCF_017151895.1 Staphylococcus sp. EG-SA-15
TCTGGTGTCGGTGGCGTTGGTGTTTCCGGCTCACTCGGCACTTCCGGCGTCGGTGGCGTTGGTGGCACGATTGGAGGTGTTGTATCTTCTTCAATCGTTTGTTGACCTTCATTTTGACCGCTTACTTTTGGAAGTGTATCTTCTTCAAAGTCAACACTATTGTGTCCACCGAATTGATAACTTGGTTTATCTTTATTTGTATCTT
>NZ_JACVZN010000204.1:0-203 GCF_017151895.1 Staphylococcus sp. EG-SA-15
ACTCGCTCTTCACCAGGTTGTAACTTCGGATTAAATTCACGTTTTGTTTCAAACGGTATCTCTACTGTTTTTGTTTCTGTTGTACCCGTTTTTGGTCCGTGTTTAATCACATCATCCACTGGCTCTTCGATCACTTTTCCTGTGTCTGGATTCTTGATTCCTGGTTTACCTGGTACTTTTTCCGTTTGATCTGTTGGTAAGTT
>NZ_JACVZN010000205.1:0-200 GCF_017151895.1 Staphylococcus sp. EG-SA-15
TTTAAAAGGTATTGAGTGTATTTACGCTCTATATAAAAAGAACCGCAGGTCTCTTCAGATCTACGGATTTTCGCCATGCCACGAAATTAGCATCATGCTAGCAAGTTAAGCGAACACTGACATGATATATTAGTGGTTAGCTATATTTTTTACTTTGCAACATAACCCTGTTTTCTACCTATTTATCCTTCACTCTCATC
>NZ_JACVZN010000206.1:0-200 GCF_017151895.1 Staphylococcus sp. EG-SA-15
TTATCACTGTAGCCGTTGGCTACTATCTAAGATATGCATTGAGTTATCGTGATATATCTGAAATATTAAGGGAACGTGGTGTAAACGTTCATCATTCAACGGTCTACCGTTGGGTTCAAGAATATGCCCCAATTTTATATCAAATTTGGAAGAAAAAGCATAAAAAAGCTTATTACAAATGGCGTATTGATGAGACGTAC
>NZ_JACVZN010000207.1:0-200 GCF_017151895.1 Staphylococcus sp. EG-SA-15
TTATCACTGTAGCCGTTGGCTACTATCTAAGATATGCATTGAGTTATCGTGATATATCTGAAATATTAAGGGGACGTGGTGTAAACGTTCATCATTCAACGGTCTACCGTTGGGTTCAAGAATATGCACCAATTTTATATCAAATTTGGAAGAAAAAGCATAAAAAAGCTTATTACAAATGGCGTATTGATGAGACGTAC